>DASSJF010000081.1 GCA_035691305.1 bacterium | reverse complement strand
GGTCCAGCCAGTCAAGCCCCAGCGACGAATGAGCACCTCAATTATCCACTGTGCCGGCTGAGGAAGACCGGCGGCGGGCCACCCGATGGTTTGTCGTCCCCAACGCCTTACACCAAAATTCGGTTGATATGTCTAAAAAGTTGTTCCTGCGGGCATCGTTAGGGCTATGGGCGATCATGCCCCAGGTTGCTGAATTGACCCATCTCGGCATCCCTGCCTGACCCGTCGTCGGACCGTCTCCAACGTGTGGCGGTTGGGAAGTCAACGTTCCGATTCACTTAGCCCGCGCGCGAGAGAGGCAGGTGCTCAGTGGACTCAACCGTTCGGGATACGCAACGCCCCCGGCTCGAGCGAGGCGCATTGAACGCGGCGGGGCGTTCAGCGGCTCTCGGCCGTCGGACCGCGGTTACCATCGACAGCCTCTTAACGGCGCTCTATGCGGCCACAGTTTTTTTGAGCGCGTTTCTGCTGTTCCAGGTCCAGCCGCTAATTGCCAAGATCATCTTGCCCTGGTTCGGCGGATCGGCTTCTGTCTGGAGTACGGCGCTGCTCTTTTTCCAGGCCGTTCTGCTTGGCGGCTACGCATATGCGCATGGTTCGATCCGGCTGCTACCGCCGAGGGCAGGGGCCGTCCTCCACACCGCTCTGTTGGTCGTGAGCTGTGTCCTACTGCCGATCTTGCCGTCGCCGGCGCTGAAGCTCGACGGCGCCGGGGACCCGACGATCCGGATTCTCGTGCTGCTGGCTTTGACCGTTGGACTACCGTATTTCATGCTGTCGTCGACCAGCCCGATGCTCCAAGCGTGGTACGGGAGGCGCAAAGCCCTCGGCAATCCGTACCGTCTGTTCGCGTTGTCGAACGCTGGGTCGCTGCTGGCGCTGCTGAGTTTCCCCGTGTTCGTCGAACCGAATCTCACATCGCACGTCCAGGCCTACGTGTGGAGCGGCGCCTATGCCGTCTTCGTCATCTTCTGTGGGGTCGCCGCGTGGATCGGCCGGCCGCCGCGCGACCCCGAACGGGTCGTCGCGGCAGGAATCGATACGCGCTCCACGGTCCGCGTTCGGGAACTGGCGCGATGGGCATACCTTGCCGCCGTGCCGTCGACATTGCTCCTTGCCGTGACGGAGCACCTCACGCAGAACGTTGCCCCCATCCCGCTGTTGTGGGTGCTTCCGCTGTCGACGTACCTTCTGACGTTTGTACTCGCGTTCGAGAGCGACAGGATCTACCGGCGCGCCGTGGTGTTGCCGGTGCTGCCGATCGCGTTGGGCGCCATGGCGTACCTGATTTACGGCAACATGGGCAACATTTCGCTCCAAGTCCAAGTGCCCGTGTTTCTCGCCGGATTGTTTGTGTGTTGCTTGGCGTGCCACGGCGAACTGGCGAGCCGCAGGCCGGCGACGGCTCAATTGACACTGTACTACTTCATGGTTGCGCTCGGCGGCGCCATCGGTGGGGTCTTTGTTGCGGTCGTCGCGCCGCATCTGTTTCGCTCGTACGCCGAGCTGCCGATCGCGCTCGTCGCGTGCGCGCTGGCCGTCGCGGGTGTGCTGTGGAACGTCCGTTTTGCCTCGGTGCGCCCCGCGGTTGCGCATTTCGTGTTCGCGGCGAGCATCCTGGTGTTTGCCGCCTCGCTGATCAGCCAGGAGACGACGCTTGCCGCGGATGCGCACCTCCGAGTCCGCAACTTTTACGGCGCGCTTCGCATCGTGGACGGTGGCGGCGAACGCGACCTGTATCACGGCACGATCCGCCACGGCGGACAGTTGCTCGTGGACACGGCGGGTCGCCGCGCCACCACCTACTACGGACCCAATTCCGGCATCGGGCGGGCGCTGCGCGCATTGGGGGCCGATCGACCCGTCAAGGTCGGGATCGCCGGCCTGGGCGCCGGTGTGCTGATGAGCTACAGCCGGCCCGGCGACGTTTATCGAATTTATGAAATCAATCCGTTGGTGGCGCAGATCGCGCGGAATGCATTCACCTTCTATTCTGCCTCACCGGCCGATAAGCAAATTTCCCTCGGTGACGCCCGGCTTGTGTTGGAGCGGGAGCCAGACCAGGGCTTCGATCTGCTGGCCGTCGACGCATTTTCGGGCGACGCCATCCCGACGCACCTTCTGACCCGCGAGGCCTTCGCCTTGTACCTGCGCCATCTAAGACCGGACGGCATCCTCGCCATACATGTGACAAACCGATACCTTAACCTGGTCCCGGTCATCGCGGCCAATGCGGAGCGGTTCAGGCGTCGCGCGACGGTGTTCTATGACGACGGCCAGGACGCCGCGTATCTCGCGTATTCCACATGGGTGCTGGTTACGGCCGATGACCGGTGGTTTAGGGCGCGGAGTTTTGTGACCGCCGACAGCGCGCCGGCCCAGGTGCCGCGGGGATTCCATGCTTGGTCTGATGACTACAGCAACCTCTATGAGGTACTAAAACTGGGCAGGCCGCAGGTAGTCGAAATGAAACTGTGGCCGGTGGCACCGGGCGCCGCATTGGGCCCGATCCGCCTTCGGACCTCCATCGGCGACGCGATCGCGCTCCTGGGACCGGCGACGGGTGGAGAGAAGCTTCGGGACGGTACAGTCTTATATCGTTGGTTCGAGTCTCCAAAGAACACCGGTATCGGAATTCGTACGGACCGGTCGGGCGTTGTGGAGGCAGTCTGGACGATCGGCGATCGACGATACCTCACGCGTGAAGGACTGCAGGTCGGAAGCCCGCTGTCCGCGGTCGAATCGGCGATGGGCAAGCCGTCTCGGGTCAGCGTGACTCGCGCGCCGGCAATACAGACACTTTGGTACGATTCGCGGGGTGTGTGGTTTGGGATCGACTTCGACACGAGCCACACAGCATTTCGCACGGTTTACGCGATCGGTGTGACTGCTCCGAAATAAGAAGCGGTCCCTCTTAGGGCCGCCCCACGTTTCCGCGCATCTTCGTTCCTCCCCCCTTCAGGGAAGGAGTGTTAGCCACGGGTCCGGTACAAACTGTCACCTATCTCTCACAGGCCGCTCGTTGCCGAGCGTCGTGATCGAGGCGAAGACCATGAGAAGCCGATCGCGTCGGCCGTTGACCGCCGCCCTCCTGTGCCTCGCGGTGTTCCTCGTTGGAGGCAGACCAGCGCGAGTCCAGGGCCAGGTCGCCATTGAGACCTGCGAAGACTGGGTGGCGGGAGCGCCGGTGCGATGCGACGCCGCGTTCCCGCAGGGGGTCCCGTGGCTGACCTACGTCTTTCGGGGGATACCTGCCGGACGGTACACCCTCCAGCGTAACAGCGCCACGTTTACCGGCAGCCCGCTGATCGTCGCCGTAGGCGGTTCGGTCGCGCATTTCGCCCTGACCAACGGACGGCGAAGCCTCCTGCCCGCAGAAGAGTACACGGTAACGCTGAGGGACCAGGCGTCGGGAAGGGTGGTCGCGCAGGGCCGGTATGCTTTGACGTCCCAGTCGTCTCGCGAAGCCCTGGCCGCGTGGCAGGGGAAGCCGGGAAACTTTGCGGTCCTGGGAGCCGCGCTGGCGACTTGGCGGTTGAACGACAGTGGGAAAGCCCTGGAGCAGGCTCGCGCGATCACGGCGGCGGGGCAGTGGACCGTTGGTCTCATCTTTGCGTACACGCTGATCTACGAGATCGCGATGGGGGGACGCGATTATCCCGCCGCAGTCCAGGCCGTCGAGTCGCTGATGCAGGCGCGGAGAGCCGCGTACGCCGCGCGGCAGGAGACCGTCCCTGAACAACCGGTCGAGTACGAGTGGTTGGTGCGCGGGCAGGTGGCGGCGTGCCGTTTGGACGCGGCGCGAGCGACGCTCGCGGAGGGGCTCCGGGCGTTTCCGAACAACCGTGGGCTCGTCGCGCTCACCGGTCAAATAGAAAAGGCGCGGGCGAGCTGTCCCTGAGGGACCCCTCCCCGCTTGGGACGGCCGGTGCGGCACACCTCCTCCGCGTGAATCCCTGACTCAGACAGGCGGGAGGTCAATCGGCCGTCGCGGTGTGGCCGACACCCTCCAGTTCGCTCAGCCGACGGTCCAACTCGAGGACGCGGCGCCGATGCTCCAATTCCGTCACCACCGCTTCACGTACGTACGTCAACATCGAATCATCGACCGGACGCTGCGCCTGCTTTTCTCGCTCCCAGATCACGTCGACGAGGCCGCGCACCAGGTCTTTTAGCTGCATCGGTGTGGCCCCCCGAGTGAGTGCGTACGCGTCCACCCGGCGGTCTGCGGAAGACATGTTTCTCACTCCCACTCTTTCGATTTTCGACGACAAGGGAGTTACCTACCCCCTTCGGAACAGAGTCGCGATCGATTACCCATCATCTCGGGCGCGGTCGGCGGTCACGCGGGCCCCTCGCTCACCGCAGGGATGCCCGCTGCCACGCTTGGCCGCCCGGAATGTACTGTGTTTTCGGGGCCACCATCCCGTGAAACGCCGACAGCGCAAAACGCATCAACGATGCCCCGACGCCCTGCGGGATGCCGGCCGTAACGACGACGGTGAGGATGCACCCGAGCGCAAACCGCAGCCACTCCGCCTTATCCAAACGCGATGCCGCGTTTGCGATGCGTCGGACTTCTTCTTTCAACTGCTTCCTTTGTTCCGGCGTCAACGAATTGAGCGCGGTCAGCCGCTGCTCCAGCTCGTTCAGCCGGGTAAGAAGCACTGCCTGTTCCGGCGGCGCGAAGCGGCCCTCCGGGACCGGAGTTAGACTTTCAAGCGGAAAATTCTCCCATAGGCTCGGGCCCGCCTCGCGCTTGATATCGTCCAGCCACAGGGCCACGTACGGCAGGGTCTGTTCGCGCCAATCGCCCGCGGATCGTTCTTCATACAACCGTTCGCTGCCGGGGGAGCGCGCGACACGGTCGCGGCCGAAGGCGAAAAACACTTCCGGCGTTTCGGGTTTACCCGACGGCCAGTAGAGCAACAGGTCGGCCGGATGCGGGCGGTGTGAGAAGGGGCGCGTTTCGTCCCACCGAAAGGCGTGCGGGTCAAGTCCGTTCTTCTCGATCATCCTAAACACTTCGTTGCCCTGCGTCGTCGTCAGCACAACGTGCGGGCGGTTCATGGACCTAGGCATGCGCGGCGGCCCTCACACAGGCGAAACGCGACGGTGCCTGCGTCACAGGTCAAGGTGCGGTGGAAAACGGGGGCGAGGATTCCGTTGACGGTACGGACGACGGCTGCAACGTTCGATGGTTTCGTAACGCCGCCGCGTCGTGTGGACGCCCCGATGTGAAAGCCTCTACCGCTCGCACGAACGCATCGACCTTGGCCGTGTCGCCCCACTTGATCGCCTCACCGAGCAGTTTGATCATGTCCGATTGAATCCTGGCGCGCTGTTCCTCGCCGAGCCGTTCGATTTCGGCCCTCCGAACCTCAGGAGCGACGGCCATCGCGTTCGCGATGCTGAGCATTGTCCCCATCAATTTCTCGAAATGTTCCCCGACGGTTCGCTCGGTCACCGCGGCCCGTTCGCTGACCGCGGCCAGGGTGGTCAGGGTCTTTTCGTGGTTGGCGCCCGACTCCCGTACGGACGAGATGGCAAGCCAAATCGCTACGATGGCCACCGTGATCGCTGCGGCATTCGCGACGAACGAAATCATCTCAACGTTGCTCACGCAGTCGCCCCCGCCGCACAGAAGTCATAGGCTTACGATGCGGCTGGTTCGATGACGTCCGGAGAGGTCCTTTGTCGCAGATTCGTCCGCGGGTCCCGGGAGGGAACACGATACCCGTAGAGAATGAAGCTACCCCGACGGTAGTGATGCCGACACCATAGTCAGCACAGGCGGGCCGCATGCAACTGCCTCAAACCACAGCCTGGGTGCCTCTCCGCAACAGCGAACGCCCGATCCCCTCCGGTGGCAAATGGTTGGGTCCCGTAGATCCTAACGAAGCGCTCATGATCGCCATCCACCTGCGCCCCGGAATCCGAGCGGGCCGCGGGTCAACGAGCGCCGCGGACGCGGGTGATCTTGGGAACCCGTCTCGGCATTGGCGGTACGAACCGGGCGACGGCGACGGGGCGAATCCGGCCGATCTCGATAGAATCCGGGTATTCGCGCGCGACGCCGGTCTCGACGTCATTGAATTGAGCGCGGCCAGGCGCAGCGTCGTCGTCTGGGGCACAGCGGCCGCGATCGCCGGTGCGTTCAAGGTGGAACTTGCTCACTACGAGTGTGCCGGCAGAATATGCCGCGGACAGATTGGACCCGTCTATCTTCCGCCGACGGTCGCGCACATCGTGGAGGACGTGTCGGGTTTACATGATGGTCCTCCGGATGCAACGGCGGCGGCAATCCCCTCGCGAACATTCCCACGCTTCAAGGTAGGGCACGCCGGCGTTCCGCTGCTAGCGTTTCTGGTCGGAACCGTTCTCGGCGTGCTCGTCCTTAACGCCGGCACCTGGGATCGTCGGCCCGGCGACCGCGCCAAACCGACGGTGCAGAGGGCGGCACCACGGCCCGCGGGCGGCGCTCCTCGGAGCGCTGGATCGCCGGCGGCGCGCGCGGCGCTTCACGATCTCCCGCTGCTTGAGAGCGGGCTGGCGACGTGGAAGCCGGCGCGGGCGGCGGCGTCACACCGTCTGCCCGCACCGCAGGGTCCGCCGTTGCGGCCCGCAGACCGTCGGGTGCGGGGAAATGGACAGCCCCCCCACCTCGCCGTAACGGACGATAAGGCGACGCCGGCACAGCAGCCGACGGCGTCCAACGGCACGCTCCCACAACCGGCAACCACGGTCAAGGCGGGCCTTCAGACGCCGACGCCTCCGGCGAAGCCGGCGGACAATTCATCTGTCGCGGCGGCCCCGCGGAGAGTTCCGGATCCAGCTACCCCCGTCGCATCCCAACCCGCTTCACCTACCGCGGCGTCTTCGCCGCCGGCAACGCCACCGGGGCCCGCGCGACCCCAGACTTCCTCCGGAGAACCCGCCGCCGCGGCGCCGGGCGCGCCCGGCGCGCCCGCTCCTGCCGGACAGGCCACCTCGCCGTCTTCCGGCGCGGTCTACATGGTTCGGATCGGCCCGGTTTTTGATCGCGACCGCGCGACGGCCGTCGCGAAGCAACTGGCGACGGCGGGATTCGTCCAGTCACAGATCACCATGCAGCCGGGATATCGGGTGGTCTCCGAGCCGCTGCCGCGGAAGGCGGCGGAGGATCTTATGGCCACGCTGGCCCGTCGAGGGATACGCAGCTCTATCGAACCGGCGACGGGTGAATCGGTTCAGCTGATTTTCGGCATCGCTACGTCACAGGCGGACGCGGAAACGTTGTCGAGCCGTATCGCGGCCGCGGGATACGATGCCTGGATCCGCGAGAGTCCGGTCTACATCTTGCGCCTGGGGCCATACCCGCAGGTGTCGGTAAATGCGATTACCGGCGTCGTCAGAGCCGGGGCACCCGAAGCGATCGTGGTAACCGATCCGGCCTCCACGCCCTAAAGCCGTTTGCCCGCCGCGTAGAAGACGACCGCATGACCCCGGACCTGTGCTTCACCCCCGCGCTCGAGCTGGATCGCTTGATCCGCGCCGGCGACGTCTCGCCGGTGGAGATCACCGATGCGGTGCTCGCGCGCATCGAGCGGCTGAACCCCGTCCTTAACGCCTACATCACCGTCACGGCCGATTTGGCCCGCGCCCAGGCGCGCGAGGCCGAGACCCGCGCGCGCCTGGGACAGCGGAGGGGGCCGCTCGACGGCATTCCGTACTCGGTCAAGGACCTCGAGGATACCGCCGGCGTGCGAACCACCTACGGCTCCAAGTGGTTCGAACGCCACGTGCCGGTGGAAGACGGCGCCGCGGCGGGACGGCTTCGGGCGACGGGCGGCATCCTGCTCGGCAAAACGAACACCCCGCACTTCGGCCACAAGGACATGAGCGACAATCTCATCGGACCGCCCTGCCGGAATCCGTGGCGGCCGGACCGGACGTCCGGTGGATCATCGGGCGGGGCGGCAGCTGCCGTCGCCGCCGGCATGGGACTGCTCGCACACGGATCGGACGGCGCCGGCTCCATCCGCTGCCCGGCGTCGCTGTGCGGCGTGGTGGGGTTCAAGCCGTCGTTCGGCCGCGTGCCGTACCATCCGAGCCCCGATTTCTGGTCGGCGCGGTCGCACAACGGGCCTATCGCACGAACGATACGCGATGCCGCCCTCCTGATGTCGGCGTTGGCGGGTCCCGACCCGCGCGATCCGCTGTCGATCGATGCGCCGCCGGAGGACTACGTGGCCGCCTGCGACGGCGACCTGCGCGGCCTGCGCGTCGCATGGAGTCCGGATCTCGGCTGCTTGCCCGTCGACCCCGAGGTACGGACGGTCACCGAAGCGGCCGCCCGGCGGTTTGGCGAGTTGGGCTGTGCGGTCGAGGCGCCGGCGCTGGGCTGGCCGGATATGCGCGAACCGCACCGGTTCATCTGGCACGTCGGCGTGGCGGCACGCCAGCACGACCGCGCGCGCGAGCATCCCGACTGGATCGATCCTTCGCTCATGCGCATGATCGTCGATGCGGGCCGCATGAGCGCGCTCGACTACGGGAGGGCGCTCCTCACCCGGGCGCCGTTCTACCGGGCGGTGTCCCGTTTCTTCGAAGGCTACGACCTGCTGCTCACGCCGGCGATGCCGGTCGCGGCGTGGCCGGTCGAGCCCGACAGCGCGGCGGTAATCGAGGGCCGGCCCGCACCCACGCTGCTGGAACGCCTGACGTTTACCTTCCCGTTCAACTTGACTGGGCATCCGGCGGTGTCCGTTCCGTGCGGTTGGACACGGGAGGGCCTGCCGGTGGGACTGCAGATCATCGGCCGCTGGCACGCCGACGCCGTCGTCCTGCGCGCCGCGGCGGGGTTCGAAGCGATCCAACCGTGGGCCGGCCGGCGACCGCCGCTCGACTGAGCGGTCCTCGCCTTACCCGCCGGCGGCAGCCGTGGACGGCCGCGAATACGCGCGGTCGATCTTCGCCGCCATCACAAAGTCCGCTTCGGACAGCCCGTTGATCTTGTGCGTCCACAGTTCCACACGGACCCGGCCCCACGCCACCTTCAGATCGGGATGGTGATTCTCCGCCTCCGCGATCGGGGTGATCGCGTTGACGAACGCGACGGCCTCAACAAAGTTCTTGAAGCGAAAGACCTTGAGCAACATGCGGTCCTGCTCGACTTCCCAACCTTCGAGCTGTGTGAGAAGCGGTGCGAACTGCTCGCGGGCGAGCGGCGGCGTGCCGCCCTGACACGGGACGCACCGGCGATCGGCCAAGCCGGTCCCGCCGGTTGGTTTGGGGGTCTCTCCGGGGTTCGCGGGATGAGGGGGCATCGGTGATCACTCCTCTCGTCGTGCATTGCGCCCGGCGGCGACAGTGCGCCAGATCCGGGCCCCCCGCGGCGCCATTGTAGCACGCGGCGCCGTCGTCGCCCTAGAGGTCTTCCGGGTCGACGTACTCCTCGTCATCGGGGACGAACGGCCGGTGGCAGTGGGGGCACTCGACCGCCTCGTCTTCGTCCGGGGCCTCGAGCCGCAGGAACTGCACGCCGCAGTGCGGGCAGAGGAGCCGAATCAAGGCGTGCGCCCGCGCCGGAGGATGGCGCGCCCGTCGTCGCGAACGCCTCGATGATGCCGGAGCGACCGCTCGATCCGCGAACCACCGTCGGCCACGTGCACCTTCGCGTCGCCGATCTCGACCGCGCGCTCGAATTCTATCGGGACGCCCTGGGCTTTCGGGAGGCGTGGCGCGGCGGGCAGACCGTCATGTTGTCGGCGGACGGCGGCTACCCGTTCGCGGTCGGTCTCACCGCGACGGCCGATCCGCCGCAGGAGCCGCGCCGGCGCTGCGGGTTGTACCATTCCGCGTTCCTGCTGCCCGGGCGCGCGGCCCTCGGGCGGCTGCTGCGGCGGCTGTTGGAGCGGGAGGTCGCGCTCGACGGGGCGTCCGATCACTTGGTCAGCGAGGCGTTGTACCTGCGCGATCCCGACGGCAACGGCGTTGAACTCTACGCCGACCGTCCGCGCGAGCAGTGGTCGCGGCACGCGGACGAGGTTCAGATGGACAGCCGGCCGCTCGATCTCCGGGACCTCCTCGCGGCGGGCGGCGACCGGTCCGCGCCGGCGGTCGAGGGCACGCGGCTCGGCCACATCCACCTGCGTGTCTCCGAGCTGGCGCGGGCGGAAAAGTTCTATCACGGCGCGCTCGGATTCGACGTCGTGCTCCGGCGCTATCAAGGGGCGTTGTTCCTGTCGGCGGGCGGCTATCACCATCATCTCGGGACCAACGTGTGGGCCGGGCAGGGCATTCCGCCCGCGGCCACGTCCGGACCGGGCCTGTGGTACTTCACCGTCGCGCTTCCCTCGCGGGCCGACCTCGATGCCGAGACGGCGCGGGTGGTCTCGCACGGCGGCGCGTCGGGGCCGGCCGCCGATTGCGGGCCCTGCGTCGGCGCCGGAGTCGCGGATCTCGACGGCATCCTCGTGCTGCTCACCGCCGACCATTCGCCGCTGCCCGCGCGGCTCTCCTGGATGCCGCCCCGCGAATCGTTCGGCGCCGTTCACGTCTCCTAGCTTGCGCTCGACCGTGGAGGCCGGCCCCGCGACGGCGCGGGCGGTCCCGCGCGGAGACCTGAGCGATCTCGCGCACGATCTCCGCCGGCACGTGCGCGGCGAGGTGCGGTTCGACGCGGTTTCGCGCGCGATCTACAGCACCGACGCCAGCATCTACGAGATCGAGCCCCTCGGCGTCGTCCTGCCCCGCGACGCCGACGACGTGCAGGCGGTGCTGGAGGTCGCCCGCGCCGCACGCGCGCCGCTCCTGCCGCGCGGGGGCGGCACAAGCCTCGCCGGGCAGACCGTCGGCCGCGCGATCGTCCTCGACTTCTCGAAATACATGAACCGCGTCGTCGAGGTCAACACGGAGGAAGGTTGGGCGCGCGTCCAGCCCGGGGTCGTCCGGCACGAGCTGCTGCGGACGCTCGCGCCGACCGGCCTCATCTACGGGCCCGAGACCTCGACGAGCACCCGCGCGACGATCGGAGGGATGATCGGCAACAACTCGTCCGGGTCGCGCTCCATCGTTTACGGCAAGACCCTGGATACGCTGCTCGCGACGCAGGCGCGGCTCGCCGATGGGACGGCGCTGACCTTCGAGGCCCTGGCGCCCGCGGAGGCCGCGCGGCGCGCGCGGGGCGACGGGCCCGAAGGCCGTCTCTACCGGGAGGTCGCCCGGATCGTCACGGCCGCCCGCGACGAGGTGGCGAGGCGGTTCCCCCGCGTCCAGCGGCGGGTCGGGGGCTATAACCTCGACGAGTTCCCCGAGGGCGGCCCGGTGAACCTCGCCAAGCTCGTCTGCGGCTCCGAGGGGACGCTGGCGGTCGTCACCGAGGCCACGGTGCGGCTCGCGCGCCGGCCCGCCGCCACCGTGCTTGCGGTCTTCCAGTTCGACGACATCATCCCGGCGCTCGAACACGCCCCTGAGATTCTCGACACCAAGCCGTCGGCGGTCGAGCTGACGGACCGCTACATCGTCGAGCTCGCCCGCCAGACCCGTGAGCTCAGCCGGCGGCTCACGTTCGTCGAGGGGACGCCCGGGGCCATCATCGCCGTGGAATACGCCGGCGAGAGTCACGCCGCGCTCGAGCCGACGCTCGACGCGCTCGAGGCGCGGATGCGGCGGTCGGGGTACCGCGGCGCGATGCGGCGGCTCGTCGACCCCGCGGCGCAGGCCAACCTGTGGGCCGTGCGCGAGGCCGGCGTCGGCCTCTTGCTCGGCATGAAGAGCGCGCGCAAGCCGGTGGCGTTCGTGGAAGACAGCGCCGTCGACCCGGCGCGGATCGCCGAGTACACGCGGCGCTTCCGCGAGATCGTGCGGCGCCACGGCACCGACGCGTCGTTTTACGGTCACGCGAGCGTCGGCCTCCTGCACACGCGCCCGATCCTCGACCTGCACGAACCGCGCGACGTGGCGGAGATGCGGGCGATCGCCGAAGAGGTCGCGGCGCTCGTCGCCGAATTCGGCGGCGCGCTGTCCGGGGAGCACGGCGACGGGCTGTCCCGCGGCGAGTTCGTAGCCAGGATGTTCGGTCCCGCGCTGTACGGCGCGTTCCGCGAGGTCAAGGCGGCCTTCGACCCGGAATGGCGGATGAACCCGGGCAAGATCGTGGACGCGCCGCCGATGACGGAGTCGCTGCGGTACCGGCCGGGGGCCGGGCCGCCTCCGGCGACGGTGCAGGACTTCAGCCGGGACGGCGGGGTGCGCAGCGCGATCGAGATGTGCAGCGGCGTCGGTGCGTGCCGCAAGCCGCGCGGCGGCACGATGTGTCCCTCGTACATGGTGACGCTCGAGGAGGCGCACAGCACGCGCGGCCGCGCCAATGCACTGCGATCCGCGATCTCCGGCGCGCTGCCCGCCGGGGCGCTCACGAGCCGCGAGCTCTACGAAGTGATGGACCTTTGCGTCGCCTGCAAGGCCTGCAAGTCCGAGTGCCCGAGCAACGTCGATATGGCCAAGCTCAAGCACGAGTTCTTGGCCGGCTACTATGACCGGCACGGGCTGCCGTTGCGCGCACGGCTGTTCGGCCACGTCGCCGCCCTCGGACCGCTCGGGTGCGCGGTGGCGCCGGTCGCGAACCGTGCGCTCCGAAGCGCCCCCGCGCGCTGGCTCCTCGAGCGGGTGGCCGGCATCGATGCGCGGCGACGGCTGCCGGAGTTCGCGCGCACCCGCTTCACCCGCTGGTGGCGCGGGCGCGGCTTCGGGAGCCCGGCGCGCGAGGGGGGACAGGCGGCCGCCGGGTTCGCGGGCGTGCCGGGCCGGGGGCGCGTCGCGCTGTTTGTGGATACGTTTACGGAATACTACTATCCGTCGATCGGCCGGGCGGCCGTACGCCTGCTGGAGTCGGCGGGGTGCCGCGTCGAGCTCGTGCCGGTGTCATGCTGCGGGCGGCCGATGATCAGCAACGGGATGCTGCGCCAGGCCCAGCGGCTCGCGCGCCGCACGGTCAAGCGCCTGGAGCCGTTCGCGGAGGCCGGGGTGCCGATCGTCGGCCTGGAGCCGTCGTGCACCGTGACGTTCAAGGACGAATATCCGGATCTGCTGCGCGGCGACGCCGTCGACGCGGTCGCGCGGGCGACGTACGCGCTGGAGGAGTACCTCGCGATGCTCGATGCGGCCGGCATCCGGCCTCCGTACGTCGCGGCGGCGCGCCGCGTTTTGATGCACGGCCACTGCCACCAGAAGGCGATGATCCGGACGGGCCCGGCGCTCGCGGCGCTTCGGGCGGTCCCCGGCGCCGAGGTGGAGGAGATCGATTCCGGGTGCTGCGGCATGGCCGGATCGTTCGGGGTGGAGCACGAGCATTACGACGTGTCGCTCGCGATGGGCGAGCGCGTGCTGTTCAAGGCGGTACGGACGGCGCCCGAGGACACCGTCCTCGTTGCATCCGGCGCGTCCTGCCGCCAGCAAATCGCGCACGGCACCGGCCGGCGCGCGCTGCACCTCGCCGAGGCGCTGGCCCTCGCGCTGCCTCCGGAGGCCGGCACCGGCGCCGGGAGCTGAGCGGGCGAGTGCGCATCACCGTGCGCGTGACGCCGCGCGCTCGAAAGCCCGGAGTCGAGCGGCGCCCCGACGGTACCTTCCACGTCGCGGTGACGGCGGCCCCGCACGGGGGCGAGGCAAACGACGCGGTCGCCGCGGCGCTCGCGGATCACTTCGGCGTCGCGCGGGGACGCGTCCGGATCGTACGTGGGCTGCGTAGCCGGCACAAAGTTGTCGACGTCGAAGCCGGCCGCGGTGCCTGACCGGGGACGGTTTCATGGTGTACGTCCGCGACGGGCGAATGCTACAATCACACCGCGTGGTGGCTGTAGCTCAAAGGTAGAGCACCAGACTGTGGCTCTGGGGGTTGCGGGTTCGAGCCCCGTCAGCCACCCCACGACGCGCCCCGCGCAGGAGCCGCGAAGGCGGCGGAGGTCCTGCGCCGACAGGGCAGGAGCCGCGAAGGCGGCGGAGGTCCTGCGCCGACAGGGAGGGTCCTCATGCTCGACGAGGAACGCGCGGTGATGACGGGTGTGGCGGTCGAGTGGGATGCGGCGAGGCGCCGCTGGGTCGCCGCGTGCGACGATCCGGCCGGGGAGGAGCGGCTCGTCGTGAACGGCGTGACCCAGGAGCAGGCGGAACGGCTGCTGGACGAGCGGTGGCGCGCGCGCCTCGAGGTGATCGACCGCGAAGCGGAGGACGAGCGCGCCGGCTAAGGCGCGCCCGGCACGCGGCGTTCCGTCGGTGCCGGCGACGAGGTCGTTCGCGCAAGCCCGGCGAGCTGCATGATCGGCCGCACCAGCAGGCCCTGACCGACCAGCGTCCAGACGATCGTCCCCAAAACGCCGGCCGCCACGGCCTCGCGTTGAGGCAGCACCGGCGGCAGCGTAAGCACGAGCGCCACCGCGACGCCGCCCCGCAGACCGCCCCATACCATGACGTGCCGCCACGCCATCGGGAACGGCGCGGCGCGCCGGGCAAGCAGCGCGGTGAACCCGTAGATGCTGATCGCGCGCGCGACGAGCGCGGCGAAGATGACGATCCCGATCAGCCCGGCGTAGCGCGCCAACAGCGGCAGCGGAACGACGAGGCCGATCAGCAAGAAGAGCGCGGAGTTCGCGAGAAACGCGATCACGTCCCAGACGACGCGGACCGTTTCCGCGCCGGCCGGAGTAAGGCTGCGGTCCGCGAACTCGGCGAACATGACACCCGCCGCCACGACGCCGATCACACCGCTCCCGTGGACGGATTCGGCCGCAAGGTACGCCGCGGCCGCCGCGACGACGCTGCCGATCGCTTCCACCACCGGATCCGGGACGCCTCGGAGGACGGAGGCAACGCCCGCTCCGACCGCGCATCCGACGGCGGCACCGCCCGCGAGGAGCCAGACGAAGTTCCCCGCCGCCGCGACGAAATCGAGCGGCGCCCCGACGGCGAGCGTGAACAATACGATTGCGACCGCGTCGTTGAGAACCGCTTCGCCTTCCAGCACCGTGCCCAACCGTTCGTTCAGGCGCGCGTCGCGTACCAGCGCGATCACGCCCGCCGGATCGGTCGCCGCGCAGACGGCCCCGAGCAGCAGTGCTCCGCGCCAGGGGACGTGGCCGAGCAGCGCCCCGCCCGCGATCAAAGCCGCCGAGACGATCGTGCCGGGGATCGCGAGCGCCAGTATGAGCGGGGTGTAGGCGCGGAGGTGACGCGGCGGGATGCGGATTGCGCCCTCAAACAGCAGCGGCAGGATCAGCGCGATGACGACGACGTCCGGTCCGACCGAGATCCGCGGCAGGACGTGCGCCGTCCCGACGGCCAGGCCCACGACGACCAGCGCGACCGTGTACGGCAGCCGCGCGCGCGACGCGACCGTGGAGACGAGCGCTGCGGTCGCAAGGAAGCCCAACGTGAGAGACAAGGGCGACACGACAGGGCCTGTGATTCGCGCGGCGGAGGGACCGCGCCTGCGCGCGCCGTTTACCGTACACGATGATTGCCGCGTGAATGAAGACGGCGCCACCGCGAGCAGAAACAGGCCCGCGATGGCGCCGGCGCACATCCTGGTGCGCCCGATCCAGCTTACATGCCCGGCCCGCGGTCTTCGGTCGACGGACTTGACCCCGGTTTCACGAGAATGCGCGCGGACGTCGCTACGTTCCCCGAATTCGACGCCCGGAAGTCAATCCGGACTTGGTCGCCGGCTTCGATCGCCGTCACGGGCACCCGCGCGCCGCCATAACCGATCCCTACGCCCTCCGGGATGAAGATCCGTGTGGCATAACCGGACCCCGGTCCGGTCAGGACCTCGACCACGCCCGAACACGTGTCGGGCGCCGTGCCGACGCAGTGGATCGTGATCGTCTGCACATGACCTTCCACGCTCGGTTGGGCGAACGCCGCCGACACCGGCAGCATGACGGCCGCCGCAACCACACCCACCTGGAGCAACCTCATCGATCCTGTCACCTCCTCCTCGCAATGACTCTGGTGCTGTGAAGCCCCAATGGCATTTACCCCGGCCTGAACTCCACCGCACCCGCGGCGACGTGATCGCGATGCAGGGATGCGTTGGTCTCGATCCGAATTGCGACTCCCGTCGATGTCATCGTCGCCCGCCCCGCAGTTCCACGCGCCGTTTCGCACCGTCACTGCCGCCAACTCATCGCCGTTCACGCTGGACGGGACCAACACCTATCTTGTCGGCCGCGAACGCGTCGTCGTGATCGATCCCGGCCCCGAGGATCCGGCCCACGTCGCGGCGGTGCTCGACGCGGTACGGGACGGCGGCCGGCTCGCGCTGATCCTGGTGACGCACAGCCACGGCGATCACCTCGGGGCGGCCGCTGCGCTTGGGGGAGGCGCCGTGCCGGTCCGGCGCTTCGAGGGCGGTGACGCGCCGCTCGCCGACGGCGAGATCATCGAAGAAGGCGGCACGGCGCTTCGCGTACTGCACACTCCCGGTCACGCGGCCGACCACGTCGTCTTTTACTGGGCGGCGGAACGCGTACTGTTTTCCGGCGACCTGATTCTCGGGACGGGGACGGTGGTGTTGCAGGCGCGGGACGGCGCCCTTGAGGACTACCTCGCCTCCTTGGAGCGGGTCGCCGCGCTCGACCTGGCGGCCGTGGCGCCCGGCCACGGGCCGCTGATTACCGATCCCGCGGTGCGGGTCGCGGAGTACATCGCGCACCGCCGGATGCGCGAAGGCCAGGTGCTCGAGGCGCTGGCGGGCGGAGCGCGGACGCCGGGGGAAATCGTGGGGGTAATCTATCGAAACCTCGATCCGGCGCTCCATCCGGCGGCCGAAAACACGGTGCGGGCGCATCTGATGAAGCTCGTTCGAGAAGGACGCGCCCGGCGCGAAGGGAATCGATACCACCGGCCTTAGACCGAACGGGCAGCACAGGGAGGCGGGAGATGGCGGTTCCGACCGTAATGGGGTCGATGACCGACCGGCAGGGGCGGCCGATCCGGGTGGGAGACAAGGTGAAGGCGCCGGGCATCGATGCGCCCGCGATCGTGCAGGCTGTCGATCCGCGGTACGAGACGCTCGTGGTGCTCATCGCGGGGCGCGCGAATCAGCAGATGGGCCGGATGGTGCGCGCGGCGGAGGTGGAAGTCACCGCATCCTGAGCGCGGCGGCCGGACGCGGCAATTGACGAGGCCGGGGCGTTTGGCCCCGGCCTCGTCACGTTCGCCCGCGCCGCAGGGTGGGCGGCGTCGGCGCCTGTCTAACCGCGGCCCTCCTGCGATCTTACATGTCCATGTCGTCCGGGTTGTAGCCGCCCGGCGCGGGCGCGGCCGCCTTCTTCTTCTCGCGCTTCTCGACGACCAGCGCCTCGGTCGTCAGCAGGAGGCTCGCCACGCTCGACGCGTTCTGAAGCGCGAGCCGGGTCACTTTGGTCGCGTCCACGATGCCGGCCTTCACCATGTCCTCGAACTTGCCGGTCGCGACATTGTAGCCGATGCCCGGTTTCTCCGCGCGGATGCGCTCCACGACGACGGCGCCCTCGACGCCGGCGTTCGCGGCCAGCCACTTCGCCGGCTCATCGATCGCGCGGCGGATGATCGAGACCCCGATCTTCTCGTCGCCTTCGTCGGCGTCCACCTTGTCGAGGGCCTTCGCGATGTTCAGCAGCGCCGTGCCGCCGCCCGGTACGATGCCTTCCTCGACCGCGGCCTTGCTCGTGCTGAGCGCGTCCTCGAAGCGATGCTTCTTCTCCTTGAGTTCGGTCTCGGTCGCCGCGCCGACCTTGATCTGCGCGACGCCGCCGGAGAGCTTCGCGAGGCGCTCCTGCAGCTTCTCGCGGTCGTAGTCGGACGTGGTCGTCTCGATCTCTTTCTTGATTTGAGCGATCCGGCCCTGAATGTCCTTGCGCGCGCCCTTGCCCTCGATGAGCGTGGTCTCTTCCTTGGCGACCCGGACCTTCGCGGCGCGGCCGAGCATTTCGGTCTCGACGTTCTCCAGCTTGATGCCGATGTCGTCGCTCACGACCTTGCCGCCGGTCAGCACGGCCATGTCGCCGAGCATCGCCTTGCGGCGGTCCCCGTACCCCGGCGCCTTCACCGCGACACAGGGGAGGATGCCGCGCAGCTTGTTCACGACGAGCGTCGCGAGCGCCTCACCCTCGACGTCCTCGGCGATCACGACGAGGGGTTTGCCGAAGCGCATGACTTTCTCCATCACCGGAACCATGTCTTTGACCGCGCTGATCTTCTTCTCGGTGATGAGAATGTAGGGGTCCTCGAGCACGGCTTCCATCTTCTCCGCGTCGGTGATCATGTACGGAGAGATGTAGCCGCGGTCGAACTGCATGCCCTCGACGACCTCGACCGTGGTTTCGATGCCCTTGGATTCCTCGATCGTGATGACGCCGTCCTTGCCGACCTTGTCCATCGCCTCGGCGATGATCTGGCCGATCTCGGCGTCGTTGCCCGCGATGCTCGCAACGTGCGCGATGTGCTCTTTGCCCTCGAGGGGGGTGCTGAGCTTCTTGAGCTCGCCGACGAGCGCGCCGATGGCCTTGTCGATGCCGCGCTTGAGGATCATCGGGTTGGCGCCCGCGGCCACGTTCTTGAGGCCTTCCTTGACAATCGCGTGCGCGAGCACGGTCGCGGTCGTCGTGCCGTCACCGGCGGCGTCGTTCGTTTTGCTTGCGACTTCCTTTACGAGCTGGGCGCCCATGTTCTCGTTGGGATCTTCCAGCTCGATCTCCTTCGCCACCGTCACGCCGTCCTTCGTAATCGTCGGAGATCCCCACTTCTTTTCGAGGACCACGTTGCGGCCTTTCGGGCCCAGGGTCACGCGGACCGCGCTGGCGACTTTCTCGACGCCGCGCTCGAGCGCCTTACGCGCGTCCTCGTCGTACAGCAGTAGCTTAGCAGGCATACCGGCTCCTCCCCATTCCTGTGTCTTAGCACTCGAAGCTCGAAAGTGCTAACCGGCTATAATCTTATAAAATTGCCTCGGCTTATCAACAACTTGGGATTGAAAAAAAGGCCAATTTGAGCGTACTATATCTTTAATGCTTCGGATTTCACCGTTTTTCTCCCGTTCTCACGGCTATCGAGCCGGCCCGCGGGATGGCCGTGAGGATTAGGCAGTGGCAGTACGGGTTCGCGGTGATGCTGCTCCTCGCCGGTTTTCTCTTCGTTCTTCAAGTACGCGCCGATCAGGCACTCAGGGCTGGGGCGGCGCTGCCGTCGCGGCGGCTCGATGACCTCAGCGTGCTGCTGCGACGCCAGCAGGAAGCGGACCGCAGCCTGCGTGACGAATTGACGGCGCTGCGCAAGCGCCTCGATGACTACCGCGCCGCGGAAGCCGGCGGCGAGACGATGGCCGCGCAGATGCGGCGCGAAGTCACGCAGCTTCGGTTCGTGCTCGGCCGCGTGCCGGCCGAAGGTCCGGGTCTCGTGGTGACCCTCGCTGCGGCGCCCCAGCGGGTTGTCACTCCGCAGGCTCAGGACGTCTCCGCCGTCGTAAACGAACTGTGGGCGGCCGGCGCGGAAGCGATCTCGGTCAACGGCGCACGGGTGCTGGCGGTGGAGGGTTTCGCGGCGGATCCGGGCGGCGTGCGTTTCCGTACGTGGGTCCTCCGCGACCCGTTCCAGATCGTGGCGATCGGGGATCCCGCGACCCTCGAGGGCGCGTTACTCGTCCGCGGCGGTATCGTCGATGGCCTTGAGGGTGTCGGGCTCAACGTGACCCTGTCGAGGTCCACGCGGCTCGACGTCCCTGCGTCCGACGCGGCTTTGAATTTCCGCTACGCGCATCCAGGCGGGCCGCCCTAGGCGACGGTCGGGCACCGCCGCGCCCGGCGAGACGGAAAACGATCGGCGGCCGCCGCCGAGTGCGAGTGCACGCTCGCCCTTGGCTGTCACAGCCGCCGATATCCCCGCCCTAGGAAACGCATCCACCCTTGGGCCCGAACCGCGCCGTACTCTTGTAACCGGCCGGGCCTTGCGGACCGCTCTCATCGAGACGGGAGCAAACCATAGCACGGCGCGGATCAAATAGCAAGGGGCCATAGGAACGAGAGGCGGCGCTCGTTCGCGTTCGAGTAAGGGAAGGGGGGGTCCGGCGCTCGCCCGAACCCCTTCCGCCGGGATGGCTGGCCGAGACCGCACCGAGTCTACCGACGTGGCGGCCGACGGCGTGGTGTCTGCCGGCGACGGGGGCACCCTCGCCCGTGCCTACCGGATCGCGCTTCGCGACCTGCGCGCCTGCTACAATCCGGACGGCATTGTCGCGGGACGGCTCAAGTTCAACGCCTATTGGGCCCGGGACGGACTGTGGGCGGTGTTCGGGGCGCTTGCCGCGGGCGACGCCGATCAGGCACGGATGGAGCTCGAGATGTTCGCCCGGTACCAGCCCTCGACTGGGAGCATCCCGGTGCGGGTGGAGTTCGTGGGACACCACTTCACCGGCTACAATACGCTTCGCACCCGCCCGAGGGTCGTAGGCCGGGCCGGCGGCCTGTTTCGGGATCCCGTCGACACGGCGGCGATCTTCGTGCTCGCCGTCAACGAGTACTTCCTCCGGACGAACGCGGGCGGCGTCCGCCAGCGCCTCTTCCCGGCGGCGGACCGCGTGCTGGGGTGGCTGCGCGGGCAGGACAGCGACGGCGACGGCCTCCTCGAGACGCACTATCTCGCGGACTGGATGGACTCGATCATGAAGCGGACGAAGGTCTTCAACATTAACGTCCTGTATTATGCCGCGTTGCGCGCCTTCACGGTGCTCGCGCGCGCGCTCGGCGAAACGGACGCCGGCGCGCGGGCGGCCGAGGCGGCGGAGGGCGTCGGCGCGCGCCTGCAGGCCGTCTTCTGGAACGGCGACTACTTCATCGATTGGGTCCACGGGACGCGCCGCGGGGCGTTCTCGTCGGACGGCAACGTCACCGCGATCTTCTGCGGGTTGGCGGGCGAGGGGCAGGCACGCCGCATCCTCGAGTACATCGCGTCGCGGGGACTCGACGCGGGCACGCCGCTTCGAACCTGCGACCCGGTGTATCCGTGGTGGCAGGTGTACCCGATGTACTATCTCGCCGGTATTCCCGACTACCACCGGACGCTGATCTGGCCGTGGCTCGGCACGCTCAACGCGATCAACAAGGCGCGGCACGGCGACCGGGCGTCCGCCGTGCGTGATCTCGAGCGCATCGGTTCATGGTACGTGCGCGCCGGCGCGGTGAACGAAGTCTACCTGCCGGGCGGCCTGCCGCTGTCGCGGCGATGGTACTCGTCGGAGGTGCCGTTTGCGTGGAACGCGGCGTTCTACGTGTACGCACTGCAGGTCCTCGGGCTCGTTTCCGCGGTAGGTGCGCCGTGAACCGCCCGCGCTGGGTGAGGTGGGCCGCGATGCTGCTGCCGGTGCTCGCGCTCATCGCGCTGCTCGCCGCGGCCTCGGTGCGCCGCGAACGCGCCCTCGCGATCGGCGCGGCCATCGCGCGCGGCGAAGCCCCGCCGGTGCCTGCGGTCATGCTGAGGACGATCACGCCGGCCGGCGCGCCCGGCGGCGGGGCGGGGCAGCCGCCGCGGCAGGTGGCGCTGCGCGATCTGCGCGGCCGCGCCGTCGTGCTGAACTTCTGGGCGTCGTGGTGCGGTCCGTGCCGGGATGAGGCGCCGCTGCTCGTCGGGCTCGCGCGGGATTACCGCGACCGCGGCCTCGTTGTCGTCGGGGTGGATACGCAGGACCTTGAGGCGCCGGCGCGCGCCTTTCTGGCGCGGTACGGCGTCGCCTACCTCAACCTGCGCGACCCGGACGGCGGCGTGGGACGGCTGTTCGGGACAACGGGCGTGCCGGAGACGTTCTTCATCGACGCCGACGGCCGGATCCTCGGCAAGTTCCCGGGCGTGCAGCTCGACCGTACGATTTGGCGCCGGGCGGCGGAGTCGCTGCTCGCCGGCCGCCATCCCGCGCCTTAGCCGCGTCGTGTGCCCTGCGCGTGGGACACCCTCGACGCCATGGCTGGAATTGACATTCTTTAGCAAATAACTTAAGATTTACTAGGACGGGTCAGTCCTAGTCCTGGGCGGACGGTCCGGCGGAGATCTCCGCGGGCGTGCGCAGGCGGCTCAGGTGGTTGACGATGCGACGAAATTGTGGCAATCGCGAGCGTATCCTGGAAGCGGCGGCCCGCCTGTTCCACGAGCACGGGTTTCAGCCGACCTCGCTCGACGATATCATCAACGCGAGTGGGGTGTGCCGGAGCAACCTCTACTACCATTTTCGGAGCAAAGAAGAGTTGGGGCTCGTCGTGCTCGACTACCTCGCGGCGAGGTTCGGCACGCGCGTGATCGAGGGAACCCTTCGCGACGAGCGGCGGCCCGCGCGGCAACGCCTCGAGCAGTTTCTCACGGCCGTAACCGACGGCCTCGAAGCGGACGCCTGCCGTCGCGGATGCCCCTTCGGGAACCTAGCCGCGGAGCTCGCGGGCGGTCATCCGAGGTTCCGCGAGCGACTCTCGGGGCTGTTCCGGCAATGGGAGGATGCGGTTGTGGAGTGTCTGCGCGAGGGCGTCCGCGCCGGAGAGTTCCGCGAGGATCTCGACGTGACCCGCGTCGCCACGGTGCTGGTCAGCCAGTTTGAGGGCGCCGTGCTGTTGAGCAAAACCTACGGGAACGTCAACCCCGTGCGGGCGGCACAGGTGACGTTGACGCTTCTCGAGAGCAGGTGAACATCGTGGAACAGGTACGCGAAGCCCGCACCTCGGCTTCGAACGACGTCCTCCGAACGCTGCTGACGAGCGGGCGGCTTGCCAATCCCGCGCCGGCCACGCCCGACACGCGCGTCTCGCCGGAGGCGGCGCTGCTCGAGGAAATGGTGCAGGCGCACCTCGATCCGCTGTACCGTACTGCCCTTCGGCTCACGGGGCGGCCGCAGGACGCGGAGGATCTGGTCCAGGAGACGTTTCTCCGCGCCTGGCGGTCCCTGCACACGTATCGCGCCGGGACCAACCCGAAGGCCTGGCTGTTCCGAATTCTGCACAACGCGCACATCGATCGGTACCGGGCCTCGACGCGGACGGTGCCGACCGTCGACGAGATCGAAGGCCAGGATCCGGCGTTCGTCGTGACCGAGACGCCGGAGACGCTCGTCGCCGACACGGTGATGGAGGCCGAGGTCCGCGACGCGCTCATGAAGCTGCCCGAAGTATTCCGCGCCTGCGTGGTGCTGGCCGACCTGGAGGGGTTCAGTTACCAGGAGATCGCCGAGACGCTCGGGATTCCCCGGGGCACCGTCATGAGCCGGCTGTTCCGCGGGCGCCGCGCGATGCGCAAAGCGCTGGCGGAGTACGGCCGGACGCACGGCCTCGACCGGCCCAACTGACGCGCGCATAGGTTACCGATAAGCGCACGACGGGGATGCGGGAAACCGCGTTCCCGTCGTGTTTCTTGACGGCGCACCGTCCGTGGCCGATTATTCACGGGGGGTGATCGGGCATGGCAATTCGCGTTGCGCACTACGGACTCGGCCCCATCGGGATCGGCATTCTCCGACAGGTTGCCGCCCGCAAGGGCTTCAAGGTCGTCGGCGGCATCGACATCGACCCGGCGAAGGTAGGCAAAGACCTCGGCGAAATCGCGGGGTTGGGCCGCCGGCTCGGCGCGCGGGTGATGAACGATCCCGTGGCGGCCATCAAGACATCCAAGCCCGACGTCGTCATGCTCTGCACCCGAAGCTCCCTCCGCGCCGCGATGCCCCAGATCGAGACGGTGCTCAGGCTGCGCGTCCCCATCGTCTCGACGACGGAAGAGTTGGCCTACCCGTACCGCACGAACCGTCCGCTGGCGAGGCGGATCGACGCGCTCGCCAAGAAAGCCAAGGTGGCGATCGTCGGCACCGGCGTGAACCCCGGGTTCGTCATGGACAGCCTGCCGATCATGCTCACCGGCGCCTGCGAGCGCGTCGACGCCGTACGGGTCGACCGGATCCAGGACGCCGGCGTCCGGCGGCTTCCGTTTCAGCAGAAGATCGGGGCCGGCCTCAGCGTCGCGGAGTTCGAGAAGCGCGTCGCCGGCGGGACCGTTCGCCACGTCGGCCTGACGGAGTCCATCGCCATGATCGCCGACAGCCTCGGCTGGAAACTCGGCAAGATCACCGACACGATCAGACCCAAGGTGGCGGAGAACCCGGTGGCCAGCGAGTACCTCACCGTGGGTGCCGGCCGGGTGTGCGGTCTGGTGCAGGACGGCATCGGACACGGCAAAGACGGCACGCCGCTTATTACGCTGCACATGGAAGCGTATCTGGGGGCGCCGGAATCGTACGACGCGGTCACCATCACCGGCCATCCGAATCTTACCTCGAGGGTTCAAGGGGGATTTCACGGAGACGTCGTGACCGCATCGATCGTTGTCAACACCATCCCGAAGATCCGGACGGCGCCGCCCGGTCTGCGCACGATGCGCGACATGCCGCTGCCGTCGTTTTTCGGCGGGCACTGACGCGGCCGCCGGGGACGCGGCGGCCGCGCGGGGGCAGGAGCGCGCTTCCCGGCGGCAGAACCCGCCGCACATGGAATCTGCGGCCGCGCTGACGAACGCCGACGCCCTTTTTGAAGACCTGGGGCGCCGCCTGTACGTTGAGTCCCAGATAGACATCCCGCCCGACGTGCGGCAGGCGCTGCGCGATGCCGCGGCGCGGGAGACGCAGCCGGGCGCGCGCGGCATGTTGACGACGATGCTGCGCGCGATGGACGTCTCGGACCGGAAACACACGCTGGTCTGCCAGGACACCGGCATCCCGATCTTCTGGATCACCATCGGACGCGGCATCGCGATCGACGGGGCCGCCATGCTGGACGCCCTGCGGCGTGGAGTCGAGCGGGCGACGCGCGAGACGCCGCTGCGGTCCAGCATTGTCTCGCCGATCGCGCGACAAAACCGGCAGACCAGCAGCGGCGACGGGGTGCCGGTGTTCCACATCGAGTTCTCGAGCGCGATCGACCACATCGACATCGTCATGATGCCGAAGGGCTCCGGTTCGGAGAGTATGTCCTTCCTTAAAATGCTGCTGCCCGCGGACGGGGAGGCCGGCATTAAGAAGTTCGTCCTCGAGACGTGCGTCGCCGCGGGGGGGCGGCCGTGCCCGCCGACGATCGTCGGCGTGGGCATCGGAGGCTCGTCCGATCTCTGCATGACGCTCGCCAAGAAAGCGACGCTCCGGCCTGTCGGCGAGCGGCACTCCGATCCGAAAATCGCGGCGCTCGAGGCCGAGCTGCGCGACGCGATCAACAGCACCGGGATCGGCCCGATGGGGCTCGGCGGCGACACGACGGTATTGGACGTCCACATCGAAGCGGCCTGGACGCACATCACGCTCAACCCCGTCGCGGTGAATATGCAGTGCTGGCGGGGGGAACGCCGGCGCGCCCGGGTCTACCCGGACGGCCGCGTCGAGATCGGGTACTGACCGCGTCCGCGATGGAGCACCGCCTCCGGACTCCGCTCACCGAAGACGTCGTCCGCCGGCTCCGGACGGGCGACGCCGTCACGCTCGACGGCATCATCTGGGGGATCCGCGACGCCACCCTGATCCGCATCTTCGACCACGGCCAGCCGCCGCCCGCGGACTTGCGCGGCGGCGTGCTGCTGCACGTCGCGCCGAACGTCCGCCGCTCCGCGACGGCGCCGAGCGGCTACGAACCCATGACCGTCGGGACGACCACCAGCGCCCGGATGGATCGTTTCACGCGCGGGCTGATGCGCGACTACGGGATTCGCGGAATCATCGGCAAGGGCGGGCTGGCCGAGGACAGCAGCGCCGCCTTCCGCGAATACGGCGGCGCGTACTTCGCGATCGTCGGCGGCGCCGCGTCGGTCGAGACCGAGCAGGTGGAAGCGATCGAGCACGTCTACTGGGAAGACCTCATGCCGGAGTGCCTGTGGGAGTTCCGCGTGCGCGCATTCGGGCCCCTCACGGTGGCGATGGACGCCGAGGGCGCGAGCCTCTATCGGGACGTTGCCCGGACCGCCCAGCAGCGGCTGGCTGAGATCTACGCCAAGCTGGGCCTGGCTCCGTGACCGCCGCGTCGTGGGAGACCCTGCCGTGTGACATTCTGATCCTCGGCAGCGGCGGCGCGGGCTTGATGGCGGCGCTGCATGCGTACGACGCCGCTCCGAGGCTGCGGGTTGTGGTCGCCAGCAAGGGACTCGTCGGGAAGAGCGGTTGCACGCGCCTCGTCCAGGGCGGGTTCAACGTCGCGCTCGATCCGCGCGACTCGCCCGAGCTCCACTTCCGCGACACGATCCTCGGCGGCCAGTTTCTGAACGACCAGGACCTCGCGTGGGCGCTTGTTTCCGAAGCGCCGGAGATCGTCCGCCGCCTCGAGACCAAGATCGGCGTCTTCTTCGATCGCCGCGAGGACGGCCGCATCCACCAGAAAGCGTTCGCCGGCCAGTCGTTCGACCGCACGGTGCACCGCGGCGACCTGACCGGCATCGAGATCGTCTCGCGGCTCCACGACCAGTTGTTCGCGCGCGACATTCGCCTGCTCGACGAGACCCGCGCGGTCGCGCTGCTCCACGACCGGGCGGGGAGCCGTATCGCCGGCGCGCTGCTTCTGCGCCACGCGACCGGCGAGTTCGTCCTGGCCCACGCCCGGGTCGTGATCCTCGCCGCCGGCGGCGGTCCGCGCATGTACACGTTCTCGGCCCCATCGCTCGAGAAGACCGGAGACGGCTACGCGATGGCGTACCGCGCCGGGTGCGATCTCGTCGACATGGAGATGATGCAGTTTCACCCGACGGGGCTGCTTGCGGGGGCATCGCGGCTGTCCGGGATGGTGCTGGAGGAGGGGCTGCGCGGCGCCGGCGCGCATCTTCTCAACGCGCGGGGCGAGCGGTTCATGGTCCGCTACGATGCCGAGCGCATGGAACGCGCGACGCGCGACGTCGTGGCGCGCGCAAGCTACCTCGAGATCATGGCGGGCCGCGGAACCCCCGCCGGCGGAGTGCTCCTCGACGCGTCGCACCTCGGCGCGGAGTTCGTGCTGCGAAACTTCCCGGGGATGGCGCGGCGCTGCGCCGAGGTCGGCTACGACCTCGCGCGGCGGCCCGTGGAGGTCACGCCGACCGCGCACTTTCACATGGGCGGGGTGCGCATCGATCCCGAATGCGGCACCGCGTTGCCGGGGCTCCTCGTCGCCGGAGAAGACGCCGGCGGGGTGCACGGGGCCAATCGCCTGGGCGGCAACGGCGTCGCGGAGTCCTGCGTCTTCGGGACACGCGCCGGGCTCGCGGCCGCCCGGCTGGCGGGCGAGGGGGCCGCCGTCGCTCCGGACGAGCGGGAGGCGGAGGACGCGTTCCGCGGGGCGACGGCGCCGCTCGGCCGCGACGGCGGGGAGAGCGCCTTCGCGATCCGTGACGAGCTTCAAGGGGCGATGTGGCTCGGCGCCGGCCTCGTCCGCGACGAGACCGGGCTGCGGCGCGTTCTCGACACGATCGAGGCGCTGGAAGCACGGCTGGGGCGCGCCGGCGCACCGGCCGGCGTTCGCGCGAACCTCGCCTGGCAACAGGTGCTCGACGTCGGCAACCTGCTGCTGGCCGCGCGGCTCACTGCGACGGCCGCGCTGTACCGCCGCGAAAGCCGCGGCTCGCACGCCCGACGCGACTTTCCCGAGCGGGACGACGCGCAGTGGCTGGTCAATATCCACCAGGCGATCGGGCGGGAGCCCTGGACCGAGTCGGTGCGGTTGTCGCGGCTTCGGCCGGAGGATCTCATGGCGCGGACGGCTCCGCCGTGATCGTCCGGGTCCGGCGTTTCGATCCGGCCGACGGCCGGAGGCCCCGCTGGCAGACCTACGCGGTCGAGGCGCGTCCCATGATGAGCGTGCTCGACGCGCTCTTTTGGATTCTTGAATCCCGCGATCCCACGCTCGCGTTCCGCTATTCGTGCCGCGCCGGGATGTGCGGATCCTGCGCGATGGTGATCAACGGGCGCGAGAACCTGGCGTGCCAGCGGCGCCTCGCGGACCTGCGCGCGCCGGTCACCGTCGAGCCGCTGCGCTCGCTGCCGGTCGTCCGCGATCTGCTCGTCGATCTCGCCCCGTTCTTCGACAAGTACCGGGCGGTCGATCCCTTCTACGTCGGCGGGTCCGGCCCGCTCGGCGGACCGGCGCCGGAGCCCGCGGTGGTCCCCCCGGGCGATCCGGTGCGCGGTGTGATCGACCGACAGATCGACTGCATCTCCTGCGGCGCGTGCTATTCCGCGTGTCCCGTGGTCGGCATCGTGCCAGAGTTTCTCGGACCCGCCGCGCTCAACCGCGCGTACGCGATCGCCGCGGATGCGCGCGACGCGGCCGGAGCCGAGCGCCTCCGCCGGATCTCCGAGGACGGCGGGGCGTACGGGTGCCACAGCGTGGGCAACTGCGTGACGGCCTGTCCGGTCGGCGTAAACCCGCTGCTCTCCATTCAGCTGCTGCGAAAGGGCGCCGTCCATCGTTAGGCCCGCGCCGGAGATTGCGGAGCGATCCACCGCCGCCGGGCAATCGTTCGCCTGGTATTACCTGCGGGTGACCGGCCTCCTCATGGTCGCGCTGGTCCTCATCCACCTGTTTGTCACGCATTATGCTTCGGCGCCGTCCGCGACGACCGCCGTCTTCGTCGCCGCCCGCTGGTCGCCGTCCGCGGCGTGGCGGCTCTTCGACTGGATGCTGCTCGCGCTCGCGCTCACGCACGGCATCGTCGGAGTGCAGGGGATGCTGCGGGAGGTGGTTCGAGGGCGGGCGGTCCGCAGCGCGGTTGCCATCGCGTCCGGCTCCGCGGCGGTCGTCTTCCTCGCGCTCGGTACGGCAGCGGTGGTGGCGGGCGCGCCGGCGGACCGGGCCCCGGGACCGCTCTCGTCCGCGGCCTGGATTCCCGCCGCGCTGATCGCCGGGCTGGTCGCCGTGGCCACGGCGACCTACGCCGCAATCGCGGCCGCGGCCCTCGCGCTGGCGTGGCGCTTTTTCCGGCGCGAACCGTTCGGCCGGTGGAGCTATGCCGGACAGTGGGCCTTCGCGCTCAACCGGACGGCGGGCGTCGGCATTCTCGTGTTTTTGCTGCTGCATATCATCGACGTGGCGCTGTTCCCGCTGGCGCCCGCGCTGTACGACCGCACGGTCGCGGCCTACGCGATGCCGTACCTCCTGCCGATGGAAACCGGCCTCGTGGCAGCGGTCGTGTACCACGCGCTCGACGGGCTCCGCCTGATGGTCCTGGAGATCCTCGACCGCCGCGCGGCCGACGTGGGAACGCCGTCGTTTGTCGCGATTCTCGTCCTGACCGTCGCCCTGTCGCTCCCGGCGCTCGCGGTGCTGCTCGGCCGGCGGCCCTAGCGGGGGACAAGAATCGGGGAGGAGCGCTCTGCGGGAGGGTGTGATGACAAACGAGGCGTGGCCGGCGCTTCCGCTCGCCGCGTGGCAGGGCACGTACGACACGCTCCATATGTGGACCCAAATCGTCGGGAAGGTGCGCCTCGAGCTTACACCGCGCGTGAACCACTGGTGGGAGGTCGCCCTGTACCTGACCTCCCGCGGCCTCACCACCACGCCGATTCCCTATACGGGCGGGACGTTCGACGCGACATTCGACTTCTTCGATCACCGGCTCGTGTTCCAGACGAGCGGAGGGCGGACCGAGACGATCGCGCTGCGTCCGGTGCCGGTCGCGGATTTTTACCGGGAGGTCATGGCGGCGCTGCGGCGGCTTGAGATCGGCGTGCGGATCTCGACGAAGCCGCAGGAGTACCCCAATCCGATCCCGTTCGAAAAGGACACCGTGCACGCGTCCTACGACCCTGAATACGCGCACCGGTGCTGGCGGATCATGCTCGGCGCCGACGAAATCCTCAAGCGGTTCCGAGGGCGGTTCATCGGCAAGGCGAGTCCCGTGCACGTGTTCTGGGGAGGCTTCGATCTCGCCGCCACGCGGTTCAGCGGCCGGCGCAATACGACGTTGCCCGCAACCGCGGACAAGGTCACGCGCGAGGGCTATTCGCACGAGGTCAGCAGCGCCGGTTGGTGGCCGGGCAGCGGGAGCCTCACCGCGCCCGCGTTTTACTCGTACGCCGCGCCTGAGCCCGAGGGCTTCCGAGACGCCCGCATCCCGGCGCCGGCGTACTACAGCGCAGAGTTCAACAATTTTCTTCTGCCGTACGATGAAGTGCGGTCGGCGCCCGATCCGCGTACGATGGTGCTCGACTTTCTACAGAGCACGTACGAGGCCGCCGCGAATCTGGGACGTTGGGACCGCGACGCGCTGGAGTACCGGTAGGTGACCCCCGCGGCGAATCGCCGCCGGCCCTGGAGCTGCGCGCGCCGTGTCTGGGTGGTGCGGGCGGAGGGATTTGAACCCCCACGAGCCTTGCGGCCCACCAGGTCCTAAGCCTGGTGCGTCTGCCAGGTTCCGCCACGCCCGCGTTCGGCCTTCGCGTCCTGCGACCATTGTAATCGAAACCCGGCGCGCTCCGCTTGTCCGCCGCCGTCAAACACGCTAGAATGTCGCGGGGGCCGCTAGCACAACTGGCAGTGCAGGGGACTCTTAATCCCAAGGTTGTAGGTTCGAGTCCTACGCGGCCCACCAATTCCCCTCGACCGCGCGCAGCGCTAGGCCGGAACGACTCCGCACCATTTCATGATCATCAGCGCGATCACTTTCGTCGACTGTACGACGCTCTCGAGGTCGGTCCACTCGTCGACGGCGTGGTTGTTGTCGCCGCGGTGGCCCCAACACACGCCCGGGAAACCGAAGTAGTGGGGGAAGCGTGAGTCGACGCCTGACGTCCGGCTGAAGGTCTCGATCGGGCGGCCGAGAACCTCGGTGCCGGCTTCCTGCAGTGTCGTGATGAACGGCTGGCGCGGGTCTTCCTGCCACGGCTCGGCGTCCCACCCGAACCATTCGATCGCCGGCGGGTGGTCGCGCATCCACGGATCGTGCTCAACGGCCTGCCGGCACGCGGTCTCAACCTCGGCCCGCACTCCCTCGCGCGTCTCGCCCGGCAGGTAGCCGACGCGCGCTTCGATCTCCGCCCATCCGGCGACGGTGGACGGCCAGTCGCCGGAACGGACGGACCCGACGCTCAGGTGGCACGCGCGGCCGCGGGAGCCTTCGGCAAACGGTGACCCCTCATGCCGCTTCGCGCGCGCTTCATCGAGCCGGCCGAGGGCGAGGAGGATCGGTGCCGCCTTGAGCGCCGCGTTGACGCCGAGATGGGCGTTGCCGGCGTGCGCCGTTTTGCCTTCCACGCGCACGCGGAAGTACATGATCCCGCCGTTGCCGATCCGGATGCCGTGCCGGCAGGGTTCCGTCGCGATGAAGCCGTCCGCCGTGTAGCCGGCGAGGAGCAGGGCGAGCGCCCCGCCGCCGCCGCCCGCCTCTTCCTCGATCGTGGAGTGCAACTGCACCGTGCCGCGCGGCCGCAGACCTGATTCCAAGATCGCCCGCAGAGCGACGTAGTTGCTGACGAGGCCCGCCTTCATGTCGTTCGCGCCGCGGCCGTACATCCGGCCGTCGACGACCGCCGGAGTCCAGGGGCCGTAGGTCCACGCGGACTCCGGCTCGGCGGAGACGACGTCCATGTGGCCGTTCAAGATGAGACTGCGCGCGCCCGAATCGCCCTCCAGCACGCCGACGACGTTGGGCCGGTTCTCGTACGCCGCCGCCCCCGCCCTCCAGCCGCAGTAGGCGCGGTGGCGCCGCACAGCCTCGAAATCGACCGGGACGGCGTGCGTCTCGAGCCGGAGGGCACGATACCGTTCGGCGATCCACGCCTGGCCGGGTCCTTCGTGGCCGACCACAGTCGGAATGCGGACGACCGCCGCGAGATCCTCGACCAGGATCTCGCGAAGCGAATCGATGCGCGCCAGCACGGCGGCGGTCCGGTCCACAATCGCGGGGTTACGCGGGGCGCGCCGGAGAACCTGCTCGGGCCAGCGTTTGGGGGCGCGGCGGCCGCCGTCCTTTGGGACGATGCGAAGATCGAAACACTCGAGTATCGGATGCTCCCCCGCATAGTCCGCTGATCGCCGCGGCCGTCGAGGACCTCGACCCGGCCTGGTTCGCTTTTGTCATGGCCACGGGCATT